>NZ_LPMU01000025.1:0-31820 GCF_001534535.1 Burkholderia sp. MSMB1459WGS | reverse complement strand
CTCTGGCAGCAATGCTAACCCGCGCTTGATTCCTCACGGCAGGCCAGCCTTTGCCCCGCGGGAGTCATACTGACTAGGCCTTCCTTGAAACGCCCCTTAAACCGCGCAACTCCTTTCCTGAGGGCAAGCGAGCCGATTTTGCTGCCGGTCAATTTACAAAGCATAGGATCGAGCGGAACCAAAAACGCAAAGGGATCGCGCCGCGCCTCACTTCGAAATGCAGACGTTCGTACAGCAATGACTCAATCCCCCAACACGCCGCGTCGGCACAGGGACATGTGCCACCCCAGATCATCGTCCAGGATCTCGATTCCACCACGAGGCCGCAAAACGATCACTGCTCATGCCATGAAAAATATGCCTTTACATACCATATGGTTTTGCATACGATATCAACAATCAGTATGAGACAATTTCAACATGTCTATTGATGGCCGTCAGGACAGAGATACCAAAGTAGGCCGAATCCTTCTCTGGGAAGGTCGGGTTAGTCGTGCCAGACTCATCTCCGAGTACGGGTTAAGTCCTATACGGGCCAGCGAGTGGCTGCGTGATTTCCGCGAGTCGTACCCGGATTGGGTAGCTTGGGACAGCAAGCTCAAGGCAGATGTGGCGACTTCCATGGCGTACTCGGACGCCGAACGCGCTATGAACGCCGCACGGCCAAGCGCTATTAGTGCCATGCTGGTCCCGCATGCGTTGAATGTGCCGGGCAAGCCGCTGTCAATTGCGTGGGACTTTGCCCCTCCCTCACCTCGCATCTTCTCCCGACTAAGCCTGGCTATCGCGGATCGCCTCAGAGTGCGGTTCGTGTACTGCTCCATCAATAACCCCACACCGCACGAAAGAATCGTCGAGCCCCACTACCTGTTGCGGGCGGGACGTCGGTGGCACGTGCGCGGCTACTGCCTGCATCGGCAAGATTTCCGCGACTTCGTACTCGGGCGAATGAGCAAAATCAAACTGCTCTCGGAACCCAGCGTGGTCGATGTCTCGACCGACCACGCCTGGTCGACCGTTCTTCAGGTCAGAATTTCTGCTCACCCTCGCCTTGATCCGGCGCAACAATCGGTTGTAAGAAATGAATACTTCAATGGGGCCTCGGCGCGGATCGAAAGCTGCAGAGCAGCCCTCCTGAACTACATGGTGCAGGAACTCATGGCAGCGACGGACATCCATCGACAAATACCCCCGGACTATCAACTGGCAGTCGAGAACGCTGAGGAATGCCGACAATGGCTGTTCACGACCTAACCGACCAAATTCGCCAAGAGAAGGTGGCCGAGCGCTATCCGCCGCTGTTCAACCGCCTGCCCGACCGCCTTTTCGCTCCGCTAGCCTCAGCCAATCGCTTCCAATATTGGACACTGCTGTGCGCGCTGCACGCCAAACGCTTCGGCCCCGAGGCCCCGTTACCCCCAAGCACTGGCTTCCTGATGCGCGAGATCACGGCCGACATCGCCGAGGAACTTCAGTATCAGGACTGGACGCCAGAGAGCGATGATGTGACTCCCGCCACGCCGCTGGCGATCCGGGCCATCATGGTATTCAATCGCTTGCGCGACGCAGGATGGATCCGTGTGGACCGGGTGGGCGTGCGCGAAATGGTGACGATGGCGCCGGCCGTCGCCCACTTCATGAACCGCCTCGTCGAGTTCGCCCACACAGGCCCAGAATTCGTCTCCGGCAAGATCCGCAGCATCGAAGCCAACCTGAAGCTGCTTCTTGACGAGAGCACCGATGGCGCCTCGCTGCAGGAGGCAGCTCGCCAGTCGCGCGCCCTACTTGAACACGTGCGCATCGCCGGCACGAACGTGCGCGATCTGATGTTGGAGATCGGCCGCGTCGATGCCACCGGCGAATTCGTGAGGCGTTTCTTCGACGACTACGTCGAGCGCATGTTCATCGGCGACTACAAGGAACTGCGCACGCGCGAGCATCCGCTCGCTAGGCGCCAGGAGATCCTGCGCCTGGTGACCCATATCCAACAGACGCAAGATCTGCGTACTCGTTTAATCCAGTGGTATCTCGAAAAGCAGGCTGGTCGCGACCCCACCCGCGCTGAAGCCATGTTCGAGCGCGACATCCAAAAGGTCGAGGATCTGCGCCGGATCGACGAATACTTGGACCGACTGGACGACGAAATCCGGCGCGCCAACAAGCTCGCGTTGGCCTACCTAGACTACCGGCTTCGGGCCGCTCGCCCCCTCGACGATCTGATCAACCAAGCCATCGATGCCGTGGTCAAGCACGGCAGCAACGCGGCCGCGCTCGCACCGTTTGCTCCTGGCGACTGCATCGGCGGCGAACGACTGGCTTCACCGCGCATCGAGACCCGACGTGCGCCACCCACCGGACTACGCAAGCAAGTGATGTCCCCGGAACAGGAGGCAAGGGCCCGCCTGGCCCTGATGGCTCGGGACCGGCGCACGATGTCGCTGCCCAAGCTCGCGGCCTTCGTGCGCCAGCAGCTAGGCGAGGCTGATGCGGCACCCAGCACTGCTCTTCAAGTGAATAGCATCGAGTCAGTCCGAGCGCTGCAGGTCTTGTGCACCATTGCCACCGCGAACGCGACGTCCAGCAAGCTGCTGCGTGCCAACGCACGGGCCATGAGCAGCGGATTCACCACGGTCCGGATGGAAGGCGAAGAGGATCGGAACCACGGCATCTCTCACCTGCCCTTCACGATCGCAAGAACAACCAAGCCCGCCAAGGGAGGAAACCAATGAGTTTCTGGACGGATGCAGCGACGGCCACCAAAAACGTCGTCACCGAGGATGATTTCGAGGCAGCGGCAAATCGGTTAATCACCGAACAAGTCTTGTACGCAGCAGATCGCGGCAGCAAGGTGGCGTACGGACTGATTCGCGACTTCGAGCGTGAGTTCAAGCGGGCCCTGGAACCACTCGGCTACATCGTGAGAGTCAACAGCCAATTGCGCTATGCCTGCGCGATCCCCAAGCACGCTAGGACGTCACCGGTCACCGTTGACCAGACACTGCTTGCACTCGTGCTACGCAAGATCTTCGACGAGGAGACTCGATCCGGGCATCATGACGAGAACGGCGAGGTGGCCTGCGATCTGGTCACCTTGGAGGTCAAGTACAAGCAAATGACGGGGGGCCGCGAATTGGCCACCGGGGGTAAGCTCGCCGCGCTCATCCAGTGGATGCGGCGCTGGGGCCTCGCCCGGGTGTCGGACGAGGACGGCAATCCGTTCGGTCACGATGCTGGTCAACCCTACGCCCTCATCATTCGCCCCGGCATCGCCGAGATCCTGGGAGAGGGGGCACTGGCACGCATCGCCCTGTTCACCAGCCCGGACGCCGAGGCGGATGGCGCGGACCTGACAATCACCTCCACCACGCAAGAAGGCGGTGCCGCATGAAGAAGCTGATCCGGATCCGGGTGGTCCAGTTTTTCTTGTACGAAATGCGTGATGTCGAAGTTGGCACGAACTGCGGCATCTTCGGCGCCAACGGCAGCGGCAAATCCTCGCTCCTGGACGCGGTACAAATCGTGATGCTAGGGGCCAACGAGAGCCGCAGCAGCGCAGGCGTCGCCTTCAACGCACAAGCTGACGAGTCCAACCACAACAGCCGCAATATCCGCAGCTACTGCCTGGGCCAGTATGGCGATTCACCGGACGCGCGCGTTCGCGACAGTGCCAACACTTACATCACCCTGGTCTGGGAGGACACCACGACTCGGGAGATTGTTTCCACCGGTGTGAGCATCTACGTGAGCGCCGAACGCGAAAAGTCCGACGTGCAAGGTCGCTACATTCTTCCCGCAGACATCGCGCTGAGCGACCATCTGGAGCTGGTCGACGGCGAGTATCGGCCGCGGCCATGGGCAAGCTTCAGACAGATGCTCTCACAACGTGCTCACGGCGAGGAAGTGCTCTTCCACGACTCCGAGCGCTTCGTCAGCGCAATGCTGTTCCGTCTAAGGGGTGCACGCGGTGCGCCGCGCTTGGATGCCTATCGTCAGGCGTTTCGTTTCGGGCTGCGCATGAAGTTCGACAAGAGCGTCGACGACATCGTCCGCCAGCAGGTGCTGGAGACCCGGCCGACCAACATCAAGCGATTCAAGGACGTGCTGCACACTTTCCAGGAGATGGCGGCTCTCGTGCGCAACGTGCAGGCCAAGCTCGACGAGGCCGAATTGATCGAGACGGATTTCGCCGATGCGCACCGACGCAATACGCATTCGGTCTCGCTCGCTGCCTTGGCGCAAGCTGCCGAGCTTGAGGTTGCCAACGAAACGGTGAGCGCCGCAGAACAAGCCGAAGCCCACGCAGCGGCAGCACTGAAAGACGCCAATGCCCGACGTGACGAAGTCAACCGTCAGGTCGAAGCGGCCGAGCAACGCGCCCGCGATAGCGCCTCTGCCCGGGACAAGCACGCGTCCCACGCGGACGCTGCGCTGCTGCGCGAAAGCCTCATAAAGATACAAAACCGGCTCACTGAACAAAGAACGGGACTGCATCGCAGCATCAAAGCCATCGGCAGGGCGATCGACACACAGATCCCTGGCAAGCTCATCGCCGACAGCGCCGAGGCCACTGCACACGCGTTCAAGGACATCCATGCCCTGCTAGAGGAGGGTAAGCTCAGCACACGCGATGCGGTAGAGTCGACCGTCCGCAAGGCGCTGCGCGCGGCCAAACTATTAAGCAACGAGGTGTTCGAGGAGATGCAGTTCGTCGGTCGCGCGCAGACAGCAGCCGAGGCCGAGCTCGCCGGCGTGCAAGAGAACCAGGCGCGCATCGCCAAGGGCAAGCCACCTCTGGAGGGGCCGGCCGCGGCGCTCAAACGCGCGCTACTCAATGCTGGCATAGAGGCTACGCCGGTGTGCGACCTGGTGCGCGTCGAGGACCCGGACTGGCAACCTGCCATCGAGTCCTATCTGGGTACGTCGAATCTGCAAGCCCTGCTAGTCGACGAGACCGATGAGCGCAATGCATTCCGGGTGTCGCGTCAGGCTGCGATCTACGATGCGAAGGTCGTCATGCCCAGCAAGTTCTCCCGTCGCAGCAGCCCCAGGCACGGTGCCGTGGCAGAGCTCATCAGTGGTAACAGCGCTGCAGCGGTCAACTACCTGCGATCTAAGTTCGGTGACACGCAACGGGCAGAGACTGAGGACGAATGCTTCGCTCATCGCTTCGCAATGACCAAGGACGGCATGTTGCTGGCGGATGGCGAGATGGTGCGCAAGAAGCCGGCGAATCCCGCCCTCTTCAAGATCGGCCCAACCTCGACGGCGACTCGCACTTCCATCGCCGAACAAGCCCGTCAGCTCCACGAGAAAATTGACGGACTGAAAGAAAGGTATACCAAGCTCAAGGAGCTCTTCAATAACCTTGGCCCATTCGCGGGTGCCGAGCAGGACAAGGTTCACGACGTCCTCGACATCTTCGATCGGATTATCAAGGAGGCTGCGGACGAGCAGGATCTCACGCAGCGCCTGCAAGCGCTCGATACTGAAGAGTATCGCCAGTTGGTACAAGTAGCCGAAGCAGCAGAAACGACCTTGGGCGACGTGCGAAAACAGCTGCTTGCTGCGGCCGAGGCGGTCGGCGCGGCCGAGACGTCATGTCAGCAAAAACGCGAAGACACCAAGAAGAAGCAGGATCGGGCCGCTACCCAAAAGGGAATCGCTGAAGCAGCGCGTGCGGTTGACGGTTACGACGCCGACTACGCATCGGACCAATGGGAAAGGCTATTGATACGCCAGGGCCTGTCTTTCAGTGAGATCGTCGTCGATTGCAAACACCGCAGCGCCCGCGCCGAGACAGACTCGCGTCAGAAATGGTCCAGTGCCATGCAGAAGCTGTCGGCTTTCCTTGTCCGGCACAACGAGTTCGTGCCTGACGGGATACAGGACGACTGGCGCAGCGCCCGCGCTTGGCTGCAAGCACGGGTCACAGTCCTGACCGAGACCGGCCTGCGCGAAAACAAGGCGCGGATGGAAGATGCCCTGAGCGCTGCCAAGAGCACCTTCCGCAACGACGTTGCGGTCGCGCTGCACGAGCACCTTGAGTGGTTGAGCGATACCATCAACCGAATGAACGAGGCCCTGCGCCTGGCGCCGATGTTCACCAACAACGAACGCTATCAGTTCCGCACGCATGTGCGACCCGCGTTCGCTGCGCTGCTGAAATTCATCAAGGACGTCGCCCAATACGGCTCGACGGAGGACTTGCTCGGCGGCGCTGGAGAGTTGCCCACGGAGTTCGAGGAGCTGATGCGCGAAAAGACCGTCACCGGCGCGGCAGCGGTGAAGTCCCCCCTGGACGACTATCGCGAGTTCTTTGACTTCGATATCGAGGTGCTCCGTGAAGAGGCCTCCACTGGCACGACCAAGCACATCGGCTGGCTTAGCAAACGTGTCGGGTCCGGCTCTGGTGGCGAGCATCGCGCTCCGCTGTATGTCATCGCGGGCGCCGCACTCTCGTCAGCCTATCGGCTGGAGCGCGGCGACGATACCGGCATCCGGCTGCTGGTGATCGACGAGGCCTTCATCAAGATGGACCCGAGGAATATCGTGGCCACCATGCGCTACTTCGAAGAGCTTGGCCTGCAGGTCTTCATGGCCAGCACCGGCGACGCCTTGGGTAGTCTCACCGCCTTCCTTGATCGCTACTATGACATCATGCGCGATGCCGAGAGCAATGTCGTGGTACTCGAGGGCCACGACGTGCTTCCCGAGACGCGCGAGATGTTCCGCGCCGACCTGCCTGAATTCAACCCGGAACTGGTCGAAGCTGAGATCAGAAGGCAATACCTGCCGCGGGCCGACTCGACGGAAAGTGCCGCGGCATGAGCCACCAAGACAAGATGGATCCGCTGGCCAGGAAGGCGCTGGAGCGCCTGCTGCAGTCTGCCGACAAATACGAGGCGGGCGCCGCCGTGCGGCGACCTGCCCTGACGGACTCCGCGCTGTCCGAGTATCGCGCGTTGCGCAGCCTGAAGGCCAAAGAGGACTTCGAGGCGGTGATGGCCTACGCTCAGGCCGAGGGTGCAATCATGGTCCGGCGCCCTCGGGGTGACCCTCAAGGCCTGATCGAGCGCATCGAACTAATTGAACTCGCCAAACTGGCTTCGATCCTGGGTAAGGTGCCCCACGCGGTACGAGTGCGGTCCGCAAGACAAGTCCTCGCCTCGCGTCTTAGTGAGCACTCAATCTTGAACGACATCCTGTCAAGTTGGGAGAGACTCAAAAAGGTCCGCGGCATTGGGCCTGACGCCGCTGCCAACTGGGTCATGGCGTGTGACGTCATTGCCTACTGTCGGGACCAAGTCGCGCTCGGCGCCACCGAAACGCCGGTGCGGGACGCCAGCGCGCGCCTGTTCAAGGACAGCAAGCGCATCGAGTCCTTGGTGCCGTGCCTCGACGTTTTACTAGCAGAGAACATCGACGATGATGCACGCCCGGATGCCGAGGTGTTGCAGGAGCTCGGGCTTTACCGAGAGCCGCAGCCAGCGCGTCTAGCCGGCAACATCGTGGTTCGCCGGGAGCGCGGCGCGTTCCCACTGGATCGCCCCTATGGCGCTCTGCCTCCGTCCACGGTGCTGGGCCTGGGGTCGACACCCAGTCAGGTGCTGACCATCGAGAATCAAACCACGTTCCACGTATGGGCGCGCCAGCATTGTGACTCCGATGTGCTGGGCCTCTACACGGCTGGAATGCCCTCGCCCGCGTGGCGGGCAATGTACCTTCGGCTGCTCTCTGAACTCCCGGCTTCGGTTCCAGTGCTGCATTGGGGCGACGTTGACGAAGGCGGTTTTCGGATCGCCGCAGTCCTGAGTCGTTGTGCGGCCGAGGCAGGTCATGCCCTTCTGCCGTGGAAGATGAGTCCGTCAGAAGTTCCTGTGTCGTTGCGCCGGGCTGCACCGCAAAGCACCGTTGATCGGATGGTGAAATACGCCCAGGAGACCGGGTGGGACGGTATCGCATATGAGTTGGCTGAAGCCAAGCTTGTCGCCGAGCAGGAGGGCTGAGTTGGTACAAGTGAGGTACCGGAATACGGAACACCGTCGCTGGAGGTATCCGGAATTTCGTGTGTGAGGCGGGTTGAGATTCAGATTCCAATGTTGAATCGTTCCGGGTAAAGCAGCGCGAACTGGGTCATCACGCTCTTCCAATCGTGCCGGGAACCGGTCCATTTGGCCACGACGTTGCACAGCGCCAGCCAGATCAGTTTGAGTGCGGCCTCGTCCGACGGGAAGTGGCCGCGCGCCTTGATGATCTTTCGAAGCTGCATGTGCAGCGACTCGATTGCGTTGAAGCCAAGTGCCTCGTCCGGGAAAATTGCACGATCGCGGTCGAAGCTCTTAGCAGCGACTCGCGCGCACCCACACCGCGAACATTAAAAAGACACTAAAAAGTTGCGGTTCGTGCAGGATTTTCGTGGAAGTCGCCGGGCCGTCAATTTCCCGCAAACCCTTTCCGGACACGGCTCGAGAAGATTTCAGCTGCCCTGACCGAAACGCCGGGTAAATCATCACGATTCATTTAACTTTCCGTGAGGACTTCGACACCGGCCGCCGCCTACGATGGGCGCATGTTTTCAGGACCTGCTTCCAGGAGCCCATCATGCCCACCCGCAGACACCTGCTGCTCGCCGGCGCCACCGGCCTCGCCGCGCTCGCGGCGCTATCATCCGCCGGCCGCCACGCACTGGTCGGCCGCGCGTTCGCCGCGCCGCCGGCCGGCTCGCCCAAGGCCGCTCCTTTCGAGATCACCCACAGCGACGCCGAATGGCATCGCCGGCTCACGCCCGCCCAATACACGGTCCTGCGCGAAGCCGGCACCGAACGGCCGTTCAGCAGCCCGCTGAACGACGAGCACCGGCACGGCACGTTCGCGTGCGCCGGCTGCGGCCTCGCGCTGTTCTCGTCGGCCACCAAGTTCGACAGTCATACGGGTTGGCCTAGCTTCTGGAAACCACTCGACCACGCGGTTGGCACCGACACCGACGCGTCGTTCGGGATGGTCCGCACCGAAGTGCACTGCCGCCGCTGCGGCGGCCATCTCGGCCACGTGTTCGACGACGGCCCGGCGCCGACCGGCCTGCGCTACTGCATGAACGGCGTCGCGCTCGCCTTCCACCCGGCCGCCGCCTGACCCGGCCCCACTCCCGTCCGACTGGAGAACGCACCATGCTGCTCATCGTCCTTGCCTATCTCGGCGGTGTGCTCACGATCCTGAGCCCGTGCATCCTGCCCGTGCTGCCGTTCGTGTTCGCGCGCGCCGACCAGCCGTTCGTGCGCACCGGCCTGCCGCTGCTCGCCGGCATGGCGCTCACGTTCGCCGTCGTCGCGACGCTCGCCGCCGTAGGCGGCGGCTGGGTCGCGCAGGCCAACCAGGCCGGCCGCTGGATCGCGATCGTGCTGCTCGCGGTGTTCGGCCTGACGCTGCTGATGCCGCGCTTCGCGGAACACCTGACGCGCCCGCTCGTCGCCGCCGGCAACCGGCTCACCGGGTTCGCGCAACGCGACGGCCGCCCGGCCGGCCCGGCGTCATCGCTGCTGCTCGGCGTCGCGACGGGCCTGCTGTGGGCGCCGTGCGCGGGCCCGATCCTCGGCCTCGTGCTGACCGGCGCCGCGCTGCGCGGCGCAAGCGTCGGCACGACGCTGCTGCTCGTCGCGTATGCGGCCGGCGCGGCGACGTCGCTCGGCGTCGCGCTCGTGATCGGCGGCAAGGTGTTCGCCGCGATGAAGCGTTCGCTCGGCGCCGGCGAATGGATCCGGCGCGGGATCGGCGCGGCGCTCCTGGCCGGTGTCGGCGCGATCGCGCTCGGCCTCGACACGGGCGCCCTCGCGCAACTGTCGACCGTCACCACGGGCGGGCTCGAAACGAAGCTCGTCAACCGCCTCGGCGGACGCTCGAACGGCGCGCCGGCGGCAACGGCCGCGACCGGCGCCGCCGACAACGCGACGGGCAGTGCAATGATGGCCGCCGCAACAACCGACGGCGCGCAGGCCGGCGGCGGTGCGATGGCCGGCGGCGCGATGATGCGTGCGGCCGGCGCCCCCGCGGCCGCGCTGCCGGTCGAAGGCACGCTGCCGTCGCTCGACGGCGCGGTGCAGTGGCTGAACTCGCCGCCGCTGACGGCGGCCGGGCTGCGCGGCAAGGTCGTGCTGGTCGACTTCTGGACGTATTCGTGCATCAACTGCCTGCGCACGCTGCCGTACACGACCGCGTGGGCGCGCAAGTACGCGCCGTACGGGCTCGTCGTGATCGGCGTGCACGCGCCGGAGTTCGCGTTCGAACGCGACATCGGCAACGTGAAGAAGGCGGTGCACGACCTCGGCATCAACTACCCGGTCGCGATCGACAACGGCTATTCGATCTGGCGCGCGTTCAACAACGAATACTGGCCCGCGCACTACTTCATCGACGCGCAGGGGCGGATTCGTCATCACCACTTCGGCGAAGGCGAATACGCGCAATCGGAACGCGCGATCCAGTCGCTGCTCGCCGAAGCCGGCCATCCGGACGCGCTGAACGTGCCGCTCGGGCTCGCCGGCGCGCCCGCGAAGGGTGCGCTCGCGGCCGCCGACAGCGCGGACGTCCGTTCGCCCGAAACCTACGTCGGCTATGCGCGCGCGGAAAGCTTCGCGTCGCCGGGCGGCGTCGTACGCGACGCGGCGCACCGCTACGACGTGCCGGCCCGGCCGG
The DNA here is from genome assembly GCF_001534535.1 of Burkholderia sp. MSMB1459WGS. Lineage (NCBI taxonomy): Bacteria > Pseudomonadati > Pseudomonadota > Betaproteobacteria > Burkholderiales > Burkholderiaceae > Burkholderia > Burkholderia sp. MSMB1459WGS. Next base: position 21,131 of record NZ_LPMU01000025.1, on the reverse strand, counting down.
ACCTCAACGGCTGGGGCCTCGCGGGCACGTGGAACGTCGGCGCCGAACGCGCGTCGCTCGCCGCGCCGGATGGCCGGATCGTCTACCGCTTCCATGCACGCGATCTGCATCTCGTGCTCGGCCCCGGCACGAACGGCCGGCCCGTGCGCTTTCGCGTGACGCTCGACGGCGCGGCGCCCGGCGCCGCGCATGGCGCCGACGTCGACGCGCAGGGCTACGGCACCGTCACCGGTCAGCGCCTGTACCAGCTCGTCCGGCAGCCCGGCGCGATCGCCGATCGCACGTTCTCGATCGAGTTCCTCGATCCGGGTGTCGATGCCTATGCATTCACTTTCGGTTGATCGCGGGCGCCGCCGCCATCCGGGCGCCGCTTTTCTCGACACATTTCCCGACGCATTTCGAAGGAGCAAAGGATGAACCCGATCCCTATCCGCGATGCCGCCGCACAGCGGCGCGCGGCCATGCTGCGCCGCATCGGCGCCATCGCCGTCGCGGCCGCCGCCGTGTTCGGCTACCAGCGCATCGTCAATTCCGCCGAGCCGATGCGCACCGTGCCCGCGCCGACGCTCGACGAAACGCCCGGCGCGTCGCACGACGAGACGGCCGTGCTCGCCGGCGGCTGCTTCTGGGGCGTTCAGGGCGTGTTCGAGCACGTGAAGGGCGTGAAGCAGGTCACCGCAGGCTACGCGGGCGGCGCGTCCGAAACCGCGCACTACGCGCTGGTCGGCTCGGGGCTGACGGGGCACGCGGAATCGGTGCGCATCGTCTACGACCCAACCCAGATCACGTACGGCCGGCTGCTGCAGGTGTTCTTCTCCGTCGCGCACGATCCGACCGAACTGAACCGGCAAGGCCCCGACGAAGGCTCGCAGTACCGGTCCGCGATCTTCCCGACCACCGCGCAGCAACGCGCAGTCGCGACCGCGTACATCGCGCAGCTCGGCGCCGCGCACGTGTTTCCGGCGCCCGTGGTCACGCGCATCGAGGCCTACAAGGGGTTCTATCCGGCCGAGGCCTATCATCAGAACTACCTCGAACTGCATCCGGATGCGTCGTATATCGCGTTCAACGACCTGCCGAAGGTCGCCGGGCTGAAGCAGCGCTTCCCGGCGCTATACCGTGCCGACGCGGTGCTGTGGCGCGAAGCGCGCTTGTGAGCCGCTTGTGAGCCGCTCGCGACCACCGCCCGGCTGCGTGACGGGATGCCGCCCGCCGCACCGCCGCGGCGGGCCGCCACGCCACGCACCGGCGGCGGCCTCTTTGCGCCGCATCAACGAATCGGCGGACGCGATGCCGGGGCAAACCCGCATCGCGTCCGCCGCGGCCGGCAACTTCGCGTAGACTTCTCCTGATCCTCGCCGCATGATGCGGCGTCCGGACTACCCGCCAAGCCAGGAGGCGTCACGCATGCGCGCAGTGCCTTTGCCTGACAGCAATACCCTCGAAGAACCGTCCACCGGCGCGGTCGTGCGCGACCTGCGCCGCGTGCCCATTCATCCGGATCACTGGTATCCGCTCGCGTGGTCGCGCGAGCTCAAGCGCGGCAAGACGCTCGGCGTGCGCTTCGCCGGCGACCCAATCGTGCTCGTGCGCACCGAATCGGGCGCCGTGTATGCGCTCGAAGATCGTTGCGCGCACCGCCAGGTGCCGCTGCATGCGGGCGTGGTGAGCGGCGAGACGCTGCGCTGCTGCTATCACGGCTGGACCTACGCGTGCGACAGCGGCCGCTGCGTCGACGTGCCCTACCTCGGCCGCGAGCGCTTGCCCAACGGCGTGCGCGCGTATCCGTGCCGCGAGGCGCACGGGCTGATCTTCGTGTTCCCGGGCGACGCCACGCTCGCCGAAGCACGACCGTTCCCCGCGCTCGAATCCGCGGACAACCGCGCGTACAAGACGCGCCGCTTCGGCCGCGAGGTCAAGTGCCACTACTCGTTCATGCACGAGAACCTGATGGACATGAACCATCAGTTCCTGCATCGCAAGCAGATGGGGCAGATGCGCGCGCGCTCGGTGGGCCGCCGCCGCGGCGACGACTGGGTCGAGGTCGACTACACGTTCGCACGGATGGAAGGCAAGCAGCCGGTCGGCGAGGCGCTCGTGTTCGGTTCGAGCAAGAAGCCAGGCGACCAGGCCAACAAGAGCGTGATGACGGTGCGCACCGGCTATCCGTACCAGACGCTGCAGATTCGCTCGAGCGAAGGCACGCTCGTGATGGACCTGTGGATCGTCTACGTGCCGCTCGACGCCGAGCAGCGCACCAACCGCACGTTCGGGCTGCTGTCGATCCACAAGCCCGGCATCCCGTTCGCACTCGATCTCGCATGGCCGCTGCTCGTGTGGTTCACCGAGCGCATCTTCCGCGAGGATCGCTGGATCGTCGAACGCGAACAGGAAGCGCACGATCGCCAGGGCGCCGACTGGAACCACGAGGTGTTTCCGGTCATCAACGAGCTGCGCGACCTGCTGCGCCAGTGCGGCGCACGCACCGTGATCCCGATCCGCGACGCGCGCGACGGCGCGTGACGCGACGCATGCGGCGCACCGTTACAGCGTGAACGCGCCCGGCAGCAACGCGTGGGCCGTCGTGATCTCGACGGCCCCTTTCAGGTTGGCGAGAATCACTTCGATATCGGGCTTGCCGATCTCGATGATCACCTGACGACATGCGCCGCACGGCGCGATCGGTCCGTCCGTGTCGCCGACGACCGCGAGCCGCGCGAAATCGCCCGGCCGATAACCGGCGGCAATCGCCGCGAACAGCGCCGTGCGTTCCGCGCAATTGCACAGTCCGTACGACGCGTTCTCGACGTTGCAGCCGTGGAAAACCGTCCCGTCGCGCGCCTGCAACGCCGCGCCGACCTTGAAGCGCGAATACGGCGCATACGCGCGCTCGCGCGCCGCCTTCGCCTGTTCGATCAGTTCGTCTCGTTCCATCGAGGTCTCCGAGGCAGGGTCAGCCGATCTGCCGGTAAAGGGTCGGCGGCGCTTCGCCGGTCTCGCCGAGCACGTAGCTGCGGCGAATCGCATCCGCCGCGTGGGCCGCGGCTGCTTCGTCGCGGGCATGCACGAAGCCGAGCGGCTCGCCGGCCCCGATACGCTGCCCGATCTCCGCGAGCGCCGACAGGCCGACGCTGACGTCGATCGCGTCCTCCGCACGCGTGCGGCCGCCGCCGAGCGCGACCACCGCGAGCCCGAGCGCGCGGCAATCGACGCGCTGCACCACGCCGCCCGCGGGCGCCGGAACCGGCACGATCACCGCGGCCCGCGCCAGATGCCGTGCCGGCGCGTCGATCAGGTCGGCGGGGCCGCCGAGCGCGACGACCATGCGCGCGAAACGCTCGGCCGCCGCGCCCGAATCGAGCGCGTGCTGGAGCTGCTCGCGCGCGTGAGCGGCATCGCGCGCCAGCCCGCCGGTGACGAGCAGTTCGGCCGACAGCGCCATCGTCACGTCGTGCAAGCGCACGGGGCGCGACTTGCCCGTCAGGTAGTCGATCGCGCACGCCACCTCGAGCGCGTTGCCTGCGCACGGCGCGAGCGACTGGTTCATGTCGGTGAGGATCGCGGTCGTCTTCATGCCGGCGCCGTTGCCGACGTCGACGATGCTGCGCGCCAGTTCCGCCGATTTCTCCGCGGTCGGCATGAACGCGCCGGAGCCGACCTTGACGTCCATCACGAGCCCGTCGAGCCCTGCCGCGAGTTTCTTCGACAGGATCGACGCGGTGATCATCGCGACCGATTCGACGGTCGCCGTCACGTCGCGGATCGCATAGATGCGCTTGTCGGCCGGCGCGAGCCGCGCGGTCTGCCCGATGATCGCGACGCCGACCTCGCGCACCGTGCGGCGAAACGCGTCCGTATCGGGCATCACGTCGTAACCGGGAATCGCGCTGAGCTTGTCGAGCGTACCGCCGGTATGGCCGAGCCCGCGCCCGGAGATCATCGGCACGTAGCCGCCGCATGCGGCCACCATCGGCCCGAGCATCAGCGACACGACGTCGCCGACGCCGCCCGTCGAATGCTTGTCGATCACCGGCCCGCCGAGATCGAGCGCACGCCAGTCGAGCACGTCGCCCGAATCGCGCTGCGCGAGCGTCAGCGCGACGCGTTCGTCCGTGCTCAAGTCGTTGAAATACACGGCCATCGCGAACGCAGCCACCTGGCCCTCGGTCACGCTGCCGTCGGTCACGCCGCGCACGAACGCGGCCATGCCGTCGCGATCGAGCGGCTGCCCGTCGCGCTTCCTGCGAATGAATTCCTGCGGTAGAAACATCGTTGCCTCGCTTCGATCGATCGGAGTCTGCTGCACGGGTCAATGCAGCGAGAAAAACAGGCCGGCAATCGCCGCGCTCATCAGGTTCGACAGCGTCGCGGCAGTCAGCGCGCGCAAGCCGAGCCGCGCGACGTCCGAGCGGCGCTCGGGCGCGACCGCGCTGAAGCCGCCCGCGAGAATCGCGATCGACGAGAAGTTCGCGAAGCCGCACAGCGCGAACGACACGATCGCGAGCGTCTTCGCGTCGAGCACCTGGAGGCCGGCCGCCGCCGCGTGCGCACCGCCCTTCAGGTACGGCGACAGGTCGCCGTACGCGACGAATTCGTTGAAGATCAGTTTCTCGCCGATGAAGTTGCCGGCCAGCGCCGCATCGTGCCATGGCACGCCGATGATCCACGCGAGCGGCGCGAACAGGTGGCCGATGATGCCGACCAGCGTGACCTGCGGAAAGCCCGCGAACGCGGCCGCGCCGCCGACGATCAGGTTCATCAGCGCGATGAGCCCGACGAACGCGATCAGCATCGCGCCGACGTTGATCGCGATCCGCAGGCCGACCGATGCGCCGGATGCGGCCGCCTCGATCACGTTGGCGGCCCGCTTGTCGTCGAAATCGAGCCCATCGACCACCACGCGGCTCGGCTCGACGGTCGGAAACAGCAGCTTGCCGAACAGCAGCCCGCCCGGCACCGCCATGAACGATGCGGCGAGCAGGTACTCCATCTTCACGCCGAGGCCGGCGTAGCCGACCAGCACCGAGCCCGCGACCGACGCCATGCCGCTCGCCATCACCGTGAAGATCTCGGCGCTCGTCATGTTGCGCACGAACGGCTTCACGAGCGCGGGCATCTCGCTCTGCCCGAGGAAGATCGTCGCGACGGCCGAGCACGCCTCGATGCGGCTCACGCCGAGTATCTTCGCGAGCCCCGCGCCGAGGATCGCGACGATCCACTTCATTACGCCGATGTAGTACAGCACCGAGATCAGCGCGGTGACGAAGATGATCATCGGCAGCACGCGCAGGCCGAACACGAACCCGCCGTCGCCGAACAACTGGAACATCCGCGCGTCGACCAGCCCGCCGAACACGAACGCGATGCCGTGATTGCCCATGTCGAGCACGCGGTTGACGCCGTTCGCGGCCGCAGCCAGCGCCGCGCGCCCCGACGGCACGAACAGCACCAGCGCGCCGATCGCGAACTGCGTGAGCAACGCGGCGATCATGGTTCGCGCGCTGACCGCGCGGCGGTTGTTCGACAGCAGATACGCGACCAGCAACAGAAACAGCATACCGAGGAGACTGCGCAGAATATCCACCTTGTGCTCCTTTCTCACTATTTGAACTGTCCGGCGGGCGGCCCGTGCCCGCGACCCGCGTGATCGGGTTGGTGGATGTTACTCGTTCGATATGCGCGCCGGCAACGTCGCCAAAATCGCCGCGATCAATGGCATCGATCGTTTCTCTTTTCGCGCTCCGGCCGCTTGATCAGTTGTTCTACCTACCCATCCGGAACACGCGCGGGGCGTGCCGTCCGAACGGATACGCCCCGCACGGCATGCGCCGTTCAACCCGCGCGCTCGACCGGATGCGGTTCGCGCAGACGGTTCGCGATCCGCGCCGCCTCGTAGTAGCCTGCCGCCGGCGGGCGCTTCAGGTAGCGGCCCGCGCCGCGCACCGCGCGCAATTCGCCGTCGGCCCACGCGAGCGCACCGCGCGTGAGCGTGTGCGTCGCGACGCCCTGCACGGTCATCCCCTCGAACACGTTGAAGTCGACCTGCTGGTGATGCGTCTTCACCGAGATCGTCTTCGTCGCGGCCGGGTCCCACACGACGAGGTCGGCATCGGCGCCGACCTGCACGGCGCCCTTGCGCGGATACAGGTTGAAGATCTGTGCAGCGTTCGTCGACGTGATCCGCACGAACTCGTTCGGCGTGATTCGGCCATGATTCACGCCGTGATGCCACAGCACCGACATGCGATCCTCGACGCCGCCGCAGCCGTTCGGGATCTTCGTGAAATCGTTGCGGCCCATCGCCTTCTGCGACGCGCAGAATACGCAGTGGTCGGTCGCCGTCGTATGCAGCTGCCCCGACTGCAGCCCGCGCCACAGCGCCTCGCGATGCTCGGCCGAGCGAAACGGCGGACTCATCACGTGGGCCGCCGCGCGCGTCCAGTCCGGATCGCGATAGACGGCCTCGTCGATCACGAGGTGGCCCGGCAACACTTCGCCGAACACGCGCAGCCCTTCGCTGCGCGCGCGCGTGATCACATCCACTGCGTCCTTCGCCGACACGTGCACGATATACACGGGCACGCCGAGCACCTGCGCGATACGGATCGCACGGTTCGCGGCTTCGCCCTCCACCTCCGGCGGCCGCGACAACGGATGCGCCTCCGGGCCCGTCATGCCGCGCGCGAGCAGCGCCTTTTGCAGTTGGAACACGAGTTCGCCGTTCTCCGCATGCACGGTCGGCAGCGCACCGAGTTCGAGCGAACGCGTGAAGCTGTTCACGAGAATCTCGTCGTCGGCCATGATCGCGTTCTTGTACGCCATGAAATGCTTGAAGCTCGACACGCCGTGCTCGCGCACGAGCGTGCCCATGTCGCGGTGCACGCTGTCGTCCCACCACGTCACGGCAACGTGAAAGCCGTAGTCGGACGCCGATTTCTCGGCCCAGCCGCGCCATTCGCGGAATGCATCCATCAGCGGCTGCTTCGGGCTCGGGATCACGAAGTCGATGATGCTCGTCGTGCCGCCCGACAACCCGGCAGCGGTGCCCGAGTAGAAATCGTCGCTCGCGGTCGTGCCCATGAACGGCAACTCCATGTGCGTATGCGGATCGATGCCGCCCGGCATCACGTACTGGTCGTGCGCGTCCACGACGGTTGCGCCGGCCGGCGCGTCGATCCGCTCTGCAATCTGCAGGATCGTGCCGCCGTCCTGCGGGTCCGCGCAGAGTACGTCCGCACGATAGGAACGGTCCGCATCGACCACGGTGCCGCCACGAATCAGGATTGCCATTTCGTTGCCTCCTCGTTGACTGTCGGGTGCCGCATGCCGCGCGCGAGCCGCCACCGGCTCGCGCGTCATGCGCTCGCGATCTGCGCGCGCTGTCCGGCGCGCCGCTTCATCCAGGTGCCGTACACGCCGGACGCCAGCACGAGGCCGACGAACCACGCATACGTGTAAAGCGTGTTGAAGAACGCCGGCACGTTCGGGAACGACGCCGGAAACGCCGTGTGCAGGAAGCCCGGCAGGTTCGGCAGCACGCCGACCGCGAGCGCGGCCAGCGCGGCCGGGTTCCAGCCGCGCGCGTAGCTGAAGTCGCCGCCCTCGTCGAACAATGCGCGCGTATCGAGCTGCGTGCCGCGAATCAGGAAATAGTCGACCATCAGGATGCCCGCGACCGGCCCGAGCAGCGCCGAATAGCCGACGAGCCAGGTGAAGATATAGCCGTCCGTCGTCGCGAGGATCTTCCACGGCATCATCACGATCGCGATCGTCGCGGTGATCATCCCGCCCGCGCGGTACGAGATCGCCTTCGGCCACAAGCTCGAAAAATCGTATGCAGGACCGACGAGATTCGCGGCGAGGTTGCAGCACATCGTGTCGAGCGTGAGGATCACGAGCGCGATGCCGACACCGATGCCGGTCATCCGGCTCGTCAGGTCGATCGGATCCCAGATCGCGTTGCCGTAGATCACGACGGTCGCCGACGTCACGACGACCGACACCACCGACAGCAGCGCCATCGGCAGCGGCAGCCCGATCGACTGCCCGATCACCTGGTCGCGCTGCGAATGCGCGAAGCGCGTGAAATCGGGGATGTTCAGCGCGAGCGTCGCCCAGAAGCCGACCATCGCGGTCAAGCCCGGCCAGAAGGTCGCCCAGAACAGCCCGGCCTTCTTGCCGCCCGCCGCGAACTGCGACGGCGCCGACAGCATCGAGCCGAACCCGCCCGCCTTCGACGTCGCCCACCACACGAGCGCCACGCACATCACGACCTTGATCGGCGCGGACCAGCTTTCGAGCCAGCGGATCGAATCCGTGCCGTGCAGGATGAAGTACAGCTGCAGCGCCCAGAACACGAGGAAGCACGCGAGCTGCCCGAACGAGATGCCGACGAGCGGCAGCGCCGCGCCGTGCAGCGCATTGCCGGTCAGGATGTTCAGCAGCGTGTAGATCGCGCTGCCGCCGAGCCAGGTCTGGATGCCGTACCAGCCGCAGGCGACGATCGCGCGCAACAGCGCCGGCAGCTTCGCGCCCTGCGTGCCGAACGACGCGCGCACGAGCACCGCGTACGGAATTCCGTGCTTCGCGCCCGCATGGCCGATCAGCAGCATCGGCACGAGCACGATCAGGTTGCCGAGCAGCACCGTCGTCACCGCCTGCCACGGCGACATGCCTTCCTGGATCAGCCCGGCCGCGAGCATGTACGACGCGATGTTCATCACCATCCCGACCCACAGCGCCGCGAAGTGGTACCACTTCCACGTGCGCTGCGCCGGCGTCGTCGGCGCGAGGTCGTCGTTGTACAGGCTGCCGCCGTGCGCCACGGCGCTGTCGGGATCGGCGGGATTCGCTGCGGATTTCATCGATCGCACTCCACGAAAACGTCGGCACCGGCATCGTGCGATGCCGGCCCGGGGAAACGAAAAGCGGCGGCGCGGCACCTTCCGCGCCGCCGGACGCCGGTCAGGCCGCCTTCGCGTGCTTCTCGGGCGCGGCCGCCGGGCCGCCGCTCGCCCCGGCATCCGCGCTCGCCGGATTGTTCGGATGCGTGGTCCAGTTCGCGTAGTCGCCCGAATCGACGCGCTCCATCGTGATGCATTGCTCGACCGGACACACATGCATGCAAAGATTGCACCCGACGCACTCCGAATCGATCACTTCGAAATGCCGCACGCCGTCCTTCGTCGCCGTGATCGCCTGATGCGACGTGTCCTCGCATGCGATATGGCACAGCCCGCACCGGATGCAGCGGTCCTGGTCGATGCGCGCCTTGATGTCGTACTTCAGGTTCAGGTATTTCCAGTCAGTCACGTTCGGCACTGCGCGGCCGCAGATGTCGTCGAGCGTCGCATAGCCCTTCTCGTCCATCCAGTTCGACAACCCGTCGGCGAGATCCGACACGATCCGGAAGCCGTAATGCATCGCGGCGGTGCACACCTGCACGCTGCCGGCGCCGAGCACCATGAACTCGGCCGCGTCGCGCCATGACGAGATGCCGCCGATGCCCGAGATCGGCAGGTTCGGCGTTTCCGGATCGCGTGCGATCTCCGCGACCATGTTCAGCGCGATCGGCTTGACCGCCGGGCCGCAATAGCCGCCGTGCGTGCCCTTGCCGTCGACGGTCGGCACCGGCGCCATCTGGTCGAGATCGACCGCGACGATCGAGTTGATCGTGTTGATCAGCGACACGCCGTCCGCGCCGCCCTTGTACGCGGCGCGCGACCCCATGCGGATGTCGCTGATGTTCGGCGTGAGTTTCACGAGGCATGGCAGCTTCGTGCCTTCCTTCACCCAGCGCGTGACCATCTCGACGTATTCGGGCACCTGCCCGACCGCCGCGCCCATCCCGCGCTCGCTCATCCCGTGCGGGCAGCCGAAGTTCAGTTCGACCGCATCGGCGCCGGTATCCTCGACGAGCGGCAGGATCCATTTCCAGTCGCGCTCGTTGCACGGCACCATCAGCGACACGATCAACGCACGGTCCGGCCAGTCGCGCTTCACCTGCGCGATTTCTCTCAGGTTCACGTCGAGCGGACGGTCGGTGATCAACTCGATGTTGTTCAGCCCCGCGATGCGCTGGCCGTTCCACTGCACCGCGCCATAGCGCGAACTGACGTTGACGACGTGCGGATCGAGCCCGAGCGTCTTCCAGACGACACCGCCCCAGCCCGCCTCGAAGGCGCGATTGACGTTGTAGGCCTTGTCGGTGGGCGGCGCGGACGCCAGCCAGAAGGGGTTCGGCGAGGTGATGCCTGCGATGGTGCAGCGAAGATCGGCCATGTTCGGCTCCGTGAGAAGGGATCGTGTTCGGTGTGCCGGCGGTGTGCCGCGTTCAGGCCGCCTTCGCGGCGCGCGCGGCGAGCGCCGCGTCGATCGACGCGGCCGCGCGCTTGCCGTCCTGCACGGCCTGTACCGTGAGATCGACGCCGTCGGTCGCCGCGCAGTCGCCGCCCGCCCACACGTCCGGCAGTGCCGTGCGCCCGTCCGCATCCACCGCGATACGCGTGCCGTCCGCGGTCAGCAACATGGCCGCGATACCGTCCAGCACGAGCGTCTGGCCAATCGCCTTCAGTACCATGTCCGCGTCGACGGTGAAGCGCTCGCCCGATGCGGCCTCGAATTCGACACCGGTCACCTGCCCGTTCGTGCCCGCCATGCGCACCGGCTTCGCATGCGTGACGAGCGCGACGCCGCTCTTCTGCGCGAACTCGCGCTCGGCCCACGTCGCGCTCATCGCGTCCACGCCGCGCCGGTACACCATCGTCACGCGCTCGGCGCCGAGCTTGCGGCTCTGCACCGCCGCATCGATCGCCGTATTGCCGCCGCCGATCACGACCACGCGCCGCCCGACCGGCACGTTCGCGAGCTCGTCGGCCTGCCGCACCTGCTCGATGAAATCGACCGCGTTCATCACGCCGCGTAGTTGCTCGCCGTCGATCGCGAGCGCACGCACGCCGCCGAGCCCCATCGCGAGGAATACCGCGTCGTGCTGCTCGCGCAGCGCGTCGAGCGTCACGTCGCGTCCGAGCGCCACGCCCGTTTCCAGCGCGATGCCGCCCACCGACAGCAGCCACTCCACCTCGCGTTGCGCGAAATCGTCGACGGTCTTGTATGCGGCGATCCCGTATTCGTTGAGGCCCCCGGCCTTCGGGCGCGCGTCGAACAGCGCGACGCGGTGCCCGGCAAGTGCGAGCCGGTGCGCGCACGCGAGCCCGGCCGGCCCCGCGCCGACCACCGCCACTTGGCGGCCCGTCTCGGGCGCGCGCCGGAACTGCACCGCGCCGGTCTGCATCGCCCAGTCGGTCGCGTGCCGCTGCAGCGCGCCGATCGCGACCGGCTGCGCATCCTGATGGTTGCGCACGCATGCACCTTCGCACAGGATCTCCGTCGGGCACACACGTGCGCACATCCCGCCGAGTGGATTCGCGGACAGGATGTCCATCGCCGCGCCTTTCAGGTTGCCGTTGCCGATCTTGCGGATGAAGCTCGGGATGTCGATCTGCGTCGGGCACGCGTGCACGCACGGCGCGTCGTAGCAGTAATGGCAGCGGCTCGCGGCGGCCGCCGCGGCAGTCGGATCGAGCAGCGGCGCGATATCGGCGAACTCGCACGAGAGTTGCGTGGACGACAGGCGATGCGCGGCGATATCGCCGGTTGGCTTGGTGGTCATACGCGTTCCTTCGACTGGGTGGAGACAAAGCCGTCCCCGCCGGCTGCGAATGCACAGTCGGGGCGGTCATGCTTAGGCCTGCGAATTTCAAACGACAGGCAGCCTCGCGGCTGCTACGGTCGGTCCGTCATGAAGCCGGCTCGCATGCGCGCGACAGCATCGCGTGCAGCAGCACGTTCGCGCCGGCCTCGATCCATGCGGGCGTCGCGTCCTCGATCTCGTTGTGGCTGATGCCGTCGACGCAGGGCACGAACACCATCGACGTCGGCGCGACCTGCGCCAGATAGCACGCGTCGTGGCCCGCGCCCGACACGATGTCGCGATGCGAGTAGCCGAAGCAATCGGCCGCGTCGCGCACGGCCGCGACGCATGCGGGATCGAACGCAACCGGCTTGTAATAGAAAATCTGCTCGAGCTCGGTGTCGAGCCCGATGTCGGCCGCGATGCGCGCGACGCCGTCGCGCAGCGCCGCATCCATCTTCGCGAGCACGGCGTCGTCCGGATGACGGAAATCGACGGTGAAGAACACGCGGCCGGGAATCACGTTGCGCGAGTTCGGGTGGACCTGCATCATGCCGACCGTCGCGCAACCGAACGGCGCGTGATCGAGGCCGATCCGGTTGACGAGATCGACCACGCGCGACGCGCCGAGCAACGCGTCGCGGCGGCGCGGCATCGGCGTCGGCCCCGCGTGCGCTTCCTGGCCGGTGAACGTGATCTCGTACCACCGCTGCCCCTGCGCGTCGGTCACGACGCCGATCGTCTTGCATTCCGCTTCGAGAATCGGGCCCTGCTCGATATGCAGCTCGAATGCCGCATGCAGCTTGCGCCCGCCGCACGGCACGTCGCCTGCGTAGCCGATGCGCGCCAGTTCCTCGCCGATCGTCTTGCCGTCGACGTCCTTGCGAGACAGCCCGTATTCGAGCGGAAACACGCCTGCGAACACGCCCGACGCGACCATCGCGGGCGCGAAGCGCGAGCCCTCCTCGTTGGTCCAGATCACGACCTCGATCGGATGCTCGGTCTCGATGCCGTGATCGTTGAGACTGCGAATCACCTCGAGGCCGCCGAGCACGCCGTAGATGCCGTCGAAGCGCCCGCCGGTCGGCTGCGAATCCGCGTGCGAGCCCGTGACGACCGGCGCCGCGTCGGCCACGCGGCCCGCGCGGCGCATGAACACGTTGCCCATCGTATCGACCGTCACCGTGCAGCCGGCGGCCTTCGCCCAGCCGACGATCAGGTCGCGGCCGGCCTTGTCGAGATCGGTCAGCGCGAGTCGGCACACGCCGCCTTTCGGTGTCGCGCCGATTTTCGCGACCTCCATCAGGCTCTCCCACAACCGCTTGCCGTCGACCTTGATCGACGTGTCGAAAGCTGCCCGCTTCACTGTTTCCGATACTGCGTTCATTCGTATCGCTCCTGTGGGGTCGGTGATGTCGTCGGCCCGGTCCGTGCCGGTGCACGCGAGGCCTGTTTCGGGGCACGCCGCCCGGATGCGGTGCATGCCTCGCCGGTTCGCGAAACGCGTTAAATCCTGTCCGATTGGACAGGTTTTAGACGATCAAAATGACCAGCGCAACGTCTTTCTTGCGCGACGCACCTGAGCGAGAAACGTGCCATCGCAACGCAGCATCGTCGTGGAGCGGCGGCATCTCCGCGCGTGTGCGCGACGCGAATCAGCGGCTAGAATGAAGCCCAACGCGGCATGCCCGCCGCGCGAGGGTAACGATGAGACATGACGAGGCTACAATCGCAGCCACCGACCGGGACGAAACGCCGGCGCCTTTGCGGCGACGCAAGGCGCACATTCGCGAGTCCAACGAAGCGCATCTGCTCGCGTGCGCGGAAGCCGTATTCGCGGAACGCGGGCTCGCCGGCGCCAGCACCGCGATGATCGCGGAGCGCGCCGGCCTGCCGAAGGCGAATGTGCACTACTACTTCCCGACCAAGCTCGCGCTGTATCGCCGCGTGCTCGACGACCTGTTCGAGGACTGGCATCGCGCGGCCGGCTCGTTCGAGGCCGGCGACGATCCGGTGGAGGCGATCGGCGGCTACGTGCGCGCGAAAATGGCGCTGTCGCAGCGGCGCCCGCTCGGGTCGAAGGTCTGGGCCAACGAGATCATCCACGGCGCGGAGCACATGCAGGACATCCTGTCGCAACGCGTGAAGCCGTGGTTCGACACGCGCATCAAGGTGATCGAAGGCTGGATCGCGCGCGGCCTGCTCGCGCCGATCGACCCGCATGCGCTGATGTACCTGATCTGGGCGACCACCCAGCACTATGCGGATTTCGATGCGCAGATTCGCGCGCTGAGCGGCAAGCGTGCGTTCACGAAGAAGGCGTTCGACGAAAAGACCGAGCAGGTCGTGCAGCTCGTGATTCGCGCGTGCGGCGCGGTGTCGCCCAATGCGAAGTCGTAACGCGACACGACGATCCGTCGAATAAAAACGGGCGGCGCGCACCACACGGGGATGTGCCGTGCGATACGCGCCGCCCGTGTCGGCGCTAGCTTGCGTGCGAACGATGCGATGCGTTACGCGATGCGCTCGATCGCGACGGCCGTCGCTTCGCCGCCGCCGATGCACAGCGACGCGATACCGCGCGTCAGGCCGTACGTTTCGAGCGCGGCCAGCAGCGTCACCATCACGCGCGCACCGGATGCACCGATCGGATGCCCGAGCGCGCACGCGCCGCCGTGTACGTTGACCTTCTCGTGCGGCAGGTCGAGGTCGCGCATCGCGGCCATCGGCACCACCGCGAACGCTTCGTTGATCTCGAACAGGTCGACGTCGCGCAGGTTCCAGCCGGTTTTCTCCGACAGCTTGCGCAGCGCGCCGATCGGCGCGGTCGCGAACAGGCCGGGCTTGTCCGCATAAGTCGAATGCCCGACGATCACGGCCTTCGGCGTGAGGCCGAGGCGCTCGGCTTCCGAGCGGCGCATCATCACGAGCGCGGCCGCGCCGTCCGAGATCGACGACGCGTTCGCGGCCGTCACCGTGCCGCCGTCGCGAAACGCCGGCTTCAGCGTCGGAATCTTGTCGAGTTTCGCCTTGCCCGGCTGCTCGTCGATCGACACGACGCTTTCCGTCTTGCCGGCCTTCACGGTCACCGGCGCGATTTCCGACACGAAGTGCCCTTCCGCGATCGCGCGCTGTGCGCGCGTGAGCGATGCAATCGCGAACGCGTCCTGCGCTTCGCGCGTGAACTGGTAGGCCTGCGCGCAATCCTCGGCGAACGTGCCCATCAGGCGGCCCTTTTCATAGGCGTCCTCGAGCCCGTCGAGGAACATGTGGTCCAGCACTTGCCCATGCCCCATGCGCATGCCCGCGCGCGCCTTCGGCAGCAGGTAAGGCGCATTCGTCATGCTCTCCATCCCGCCCGCCACGACGACGCCCGCCGACCCCGCCAGCAGCAGGTCGTGCGCGAACATCGACGCCTTCATCCCCGAACCGCACATCTTGTTGACCGTGGTCGCGCCCGCCGCGAGCGGCAGTCCGGCCTTCAGCGCGGCCTGTCGCGCGGGCGCCTGGCCCTGGCCGGCCGGCAGCACGCAGCCGAACACGATTTCGTCGATGCGTTCGGCCGGCACGTTCGCGCGCTCGAGCGCGGCACGAATCGCTACCGCGCCGAGATCGCTCGCGCTGGCAGCCGCCAGGTCGCCCTGAAAACCACCCATCGGCGTGCGCGCCGCGCCCACGATTACGATCGGATCCTGAGTCGTCATGATTCGCTTCCTCCAGTGTCAGCGCGGTGCCATCCGCAACGCGCCATCGAGACGGATGACTTCGCCGTTCAGCATCGTGTTCTCGACGATGTGGCGCACCAGCGCCGCAAATTCTTCCGGGCGGCCAAGCCGCGGCGGGAACGGCACGCTCTTGCCGAGCGCGTCCTGCACGTCCTGCGGCATGCCGGCCATCATCGGCGTCGCGAAGATGCCGGGCGCGACCGTCACGACGCGAATGCCGAAGCGCGCGAGCTCGCGTGCGATCGGCAGCGTCATGCCCACCACGCCGCTCTTCGACGCCGCATACGCGGCCTGTCCGATCTGCCCGTCGAACGCCGCGACCGATGCCGTATTGACGATCACGCCGCGCTCGCCTTCCGCGTCGGCGTCCTGCTTCGACATCGCTTCGGCCGCCAGCCGGATCATGTTGAACGTGCCGACCAGGTTGATCGACACCGCGCGCGCGAAGCGGTCGAGCGAATGCGGGCCGTCGCGGCCCACGACCTTCTCGCCCGGTGCGACGCCCGCGCAATTGACGAGCACGTCGACACGGCCGAACGCGTCGCGCGCGGTGGCGACCGCCGCCTGACCGTCGGCTTCGCTCGTCACGTCGGTCTTCACGAACCGCGCGGCCTCGCCGAGTTCGTTCGCGAGGCTCGCGCCCGCTTCTTCGTTGACATCCAGCAGCACGGCCTTGCCGCCTTGCGCGGCGACCATGCGCGCCACCGCGGCGCCGAGGCCGGAACCTGCGCCCGTAATCAGAAAAACGCGATCCTTGATATTCATTCGCAGTCCATAATCAGGGTTGAGCGGCCTTCTCGGCTTCCATCTTGCGCAACACGAAGCGCTGGATCTTGCCGCTCGGGGTTTTCGGCAGTGCGTCGACGAAGTCGATCGCGCGCGGATAAGCGTGAGCGGACAGCCGCCGCTTCACGTGCAGACTCAATTCCTCGGCCAGTTCCGGCGTGCCGTCGAACCCTTTCGACAGGACGACGAACGCCTTCACGATTTCAGTGCGCTCGGGGTCGGGTACGCCGATCACGGCAGCCTCGCTGACCGCCGGATGCTCGATCAGTGCGCTTTCCACGTCGAACGGGCCGATCCGGTAACCCGACGACGTGATCACGTCGTCCGAGCGCCCGATGAAGCTCACGGTGCCGTCCGGCTCCAGCTCGACGTTGTCGCCGGTCCGGTAGTAGCCGCCGGAGATCGCCGGCGTGTCCTGCTGCCAGTAGCCGGAGAACCACAGCAGCGGCGAGCGCGCGATGTCGATCGCGAGGGTGCCCGGCTCGCCGGAGCCGAGCTCGCGGCCGGCTTCGTCGAGCACCGCGACACGATAGCCGGGCAGCGCGAGGCCGGCCGAACCGACGTGCACGACATGCGTGAGGCCGTGATGGTTGTTCACGACCATGCCGAGTTCGGTCTGGCCGTAGTGATCGTGGATCGGCGCACCGAGCGCCGCGTGGAACCAGCGCACGACTTCCGGATTCAGCGGTTCTCCCGCGCTGCTCACCACCCGTAGTTGTCCCTTCACGCGCGCGGCCGCTTCCGTCCCGGCCGCCATCAGCATCCGGTACGCGGTAGGCGAACCCGCGAGGCTCGTGATGCCGAGCCGTTCGATCACGTCGTACGTGCTCTCGACCGTGAAGCCGCCCTCGTAGAGCGTCGTTGCATGACCGAGCAGCAACGGGCCCGTGATCGCGTAATAGAGGCCGTACGCCCAGCCCGGATCGGCGATATTCCAGAACCGGTCGGCGACGCGCAGGTCGACCGCTTCGCGCATGTACGCGCCGAACGCGAGCAACGCATACAGCGGCACCGGCACGCCCTTCGGCAGACCTGTCGTGCCCGACGTCGACATCATCATGAACAGGTCCGACCCCTTGCGCAGCACAGGCTCGAATCTATCGGGCTGCACGTCGAGCGCCGCCCGGAAATCGATGTCGCCGTCCGGTAGCGTGTCGCTCGCTTCGCACACCGTCGCTACCGGCGGGCAATCGGTGATTTCGTCGAGCTTCATGCGATTCGCGACGTTGGTCACGACGAGCCGCGCGCCGCTCATGCGCAGCCGATGCTCGATCGCCTTCGGGCCGAACGCGGTGAACAGCGGCTGATACACGGCGCCCGCGCGCCACGTGCCGAGGATCGTCGCGACGAGCTCCGGCGTGCGCGGCAGCAGGCCGGCCACCACGTCGCCAGGCTTCACGCCCTGGGCGACGAGCAGGTTCGCGACCCGGGCCGACAACGCCTGCATCTGCGCGAACGTGAAGCGGTGGTGCTGCCCGGCGGCGTCGATCCAGTCGAGCGCGATCGCGTCCGCCTTCGCGTGGCGGTCGCAGCATTCGACACACGCGTTCAGGCCGCGCTCCAGATCGCCGCTCAGTTGCGCGGCGGCGGTCTCGATACTGAACCGGGCCACGGCGTCGGCATAGGCCGGCACCGGCCGGGCGGTAGCTCCTTCGGGCATGCGCGTCTCCTGTTCGTTATGGCCGCCGTCGAGCCAGGGCGCGACGGGGATACATCGATAGTAGACAGCCGCTACATTGCAATCAATGACAAACGGAATCTAGAATCGTGATCGCTTTTGCCATGTCGGGAGGACGCGGGGAAATGGGGCCGCAGATGATTTCGCCGGATTTCGTCGACGATGCGCTCGCGTGCCTGCGCCGGCATGGTCTGCCGACCGCGCCCGTGCTGCGCGCCGCCGGGCTGCCGGCCGCCGTGCGCGAGCCCGTCACGCCGCAACAGTACGGCCGGCTGTGGCTGGCGATTGCCGGCGCGCTCGATGACGAATTTTTCGGGCTCGCCGCGCGCCCGATGCGGCGCGGCAGTTTCACGCTGCTGTGCCATGCAGTGCTGCATGCCGGCACGCTCGACAAGGCGCTGCGGCGCGCGCTGCAGTTCCTGCGGGTCGTGCTCGACGAGCCGCACGGCGAGCTCGTCGTGGCGGACGGGCAGGCGCAGATCGTGCTGGCGCAATCGGGCGCGCCGTACCCGGCGTTTGCGTACCGGACGTTCTGGCTGATCCTGCTCGGCGTCGCGTGCTGGCTGATCGGCCGGCGCATCCCGCTGCAGCGCATCGATTTCGCGTGCCCGAGCCCCGGCCAGCGCAGCGACTATCACCAGTTCTTCGGCGTGCCCGTGCATTTCGATCGGCCCGACAGCCGGCTCGCGTTCAATGCCGCCTACCTCGCGCTGCCGACGATCCGCTCGGAGCAGGCGCTGAAGACCTTCCTGCGCGGCGCGCCCGGCAATCTGCTCGTGCGCTACCGGCACGACACGGGCTGGGTCGCGAAGACACGCGCGCACCTGAAGGTGCGGCCGGCCGCCGAGTGGCCCGACTTCGACACGCTGGCCGTGTACCTCGACACGACACCGGCGACGCTGCGACGGCGTTTGCGCAGCGAAGGGCAAAGCTTCGCGACGATCAAGGACGAGTTGCGCGGTGCGCTCGCGCAGTCGCTGCTGCGCGGGCACACGCTGAGCGTCGCGGAGATCGCGGCCGAGCTCGGCTTCACCGAGCCGAGCGCGTTTCATCGCGCGTTCCGGAAATGGACGGGCACGAGCCCCGGCGCCTATCGGCGCGACGTGCATGCGGCGGAAGCGGAGTCGTGAATGCCGGTGGACGCGGAGCGTCTCGTCGTGTGCCGTCGATACGCCCGGCTCTGCCTCCAGCCCCTTGCGCAAGGTCTGCTCGCCGAGACAGTTCTCGAGCGTCTTCAGCACGTGGCCGCCCTTGCGTTCCGGTGGGATTCTGCGTAGCGCTCGCCGCACCACGAGGCGTGGCATGACGTTGCACCCCGTCCCGTCAGACCACATACTGGTCGGCCCGTCCGAACGAGGTTGCGTCGATGGTGAATACCGCTGAGAGCGCCGCTTCGATCTTCGGCGCGATCGGAACGGCCATGTCGTTGCTGGCAGCGATTCCTTACGCGCTCGCGATCTACCGGTGCACCGTCCGCCCGCATCTGTTCACGTGGCTCGTGTGGTCGGTCGTCACGGCGATCGCGGCCGCCGGCCAGTTCGTCGCGGGCGCGGGACCGTCCGCATGGTGCACGGCAGCGATTGCCGTCACATGCTTTCTGACGCTGATCGCCAGCCTGTTTCGCGGCGAGCGCGGCTGGACGGGCCTCGACTGGTTGTTCCTGTGCGCGGCGCTATCGGCCATTCCGCTGTGGATGCTGACCGACGATCCGACTGTGTCGATCTGCCTCGTTACGCTGATCGAGCTTGCCGGCCTCGGCCCGACCGTGCGCAAGACGATCCGCGATCCGTGGAGCGAGAGCCTCGCCTATTTCGCGCTGTGCGTACTCAAGTACGCGCTGGCGTTGCTGGCGCTGAGCACGTGGAGTGTCGCGGTCGCGTTCTATCCGGCCGTCAACCTCATCGCGTCGATCGGCATCTGCCTGGTGATGCTCATCCGGCGTCAGTCGTTGTCGAATGCGCGGTAGGCTGCGTTCGTCGCCGCCGTACCGCTTCCCTTCCGAAATGATGCGAGGCCTGACATGGATGCAATCCGTACCGTCATCGAATCCAGCGAAACCGCGCTGCGCTCCGCGATGCTGGCCAACGATGTCGACGTGCTCGACGCGCTGCTCGACGACGATCTGGTGTTTACAGTCCCGACCGGCCAGGTCATCTCGAAAGAGGACGATCTGGCCGCGCATCGCGCGAAGCTTCTGCGTCTCGACACACTCGACGTTCACGAAATGCGCGCATGCGCGATCGACGGGATGATCCTGACCACGACACGCGCGACCCTCGCCGGTCATTTCCATGGCACGGCATTCGCCGGCACGTTTGCCTATACGCGCCTGTGGCGTCGATCGGGCGCCCACTGGCGCGTCATCGCCGGGCATGCATCGCAGGTCATGTAGCTGCGCCGAGCGTGTGCGGATGAGCCGCGGCGAGCAATGCTGCTGCGAGCGGCCCGGCTGTCGGTCGAGCGGTGAGACGCCCCGATCCGGATGATGCACTGATGAAATCGCCGACCATGGTGGTATCGGCCATGACGAGAGTCGAAATGAACGAGCTATTTACCGTGCGTCCTGCTCGTGCCGCGGACGCGGACGAACTCACGCAATTGGCGCGTCTTTCGAAGGCGCATTGGGGCTATCCGAAGGAATGGCTCGACTTGTGGCAAAACGATCTTACGATTTCGCCGGAGACGATCAAAGGAGCGATCGGTTACGTCGCGGAATCGGGCGAGTCGATCATCGGGTTCTGGGTCCGAGCATCATTGGATTCGGATGGACCGACGCCCGGATGGTTATTCGTTCATCCCGATCACATGGGTCAGGGCATCGCCCGTGCGCTGTGGGAATCAGTTCGGGCCGAAGCCGCTGCGAGAGGAATCAAAAGCTTCGTGATCGAAGCGGATCCTAATGCTGCGCCGTTCTATCTGGCGCTGGGAGCTGAAAAGATTGGCGAACAGGAATCGAGCGCCATTCCGGGCAGATTTTTTCCGATCTTGCGGATCACGGTCTGACGAGGGGGATGCGGCGGAGAAATATCGGAATTCGGTCGGTCGGACTAGCGGCATGACGACGTTTTCCACGCTCCAGGCTCGTGCTGTATAGCGCTTCGCCGGACCAAGTGCATTTCTGCCGGGCCAATGCAAAAACCCCCGCCTGATCGGGCGGGGGTTTCTGTCTTGAGGGGAGCCTGACGATTACCTACTTTCACACGGGAATCCGCACTATCATCGGCGTGGAGTCGTTTCACGGTCCTGTTCG
>NZ_LPMU01000024.1:0-2480 GCF_001534535.1 Burkholderia sp. MSMB1459WGS | reverse complement strand
GTATTGCCTGCTGCGTCGGTGACCGTCACACCAATCACCGTGCCGATCGGCAGCGGGGTCGACGGCGTATACGTCCACGCACCGCTCGGGTCGGCCGTTACAGTAGCGTCCGGCGTACCGTCGCCGTTCGTGTCGATATTGACCGTCGCTCCCGCTTCCGCCGTGCCCGACAGCGACGTACCGTCTGTCGCGTTCACCGTCGGCAATGCAGGAGCCGTCGTATCGATCGTGATCGCAAACGACGCGCTCGGTGCGCTGACGTTGCCCGCAGTGTCCGTTGCGGTGACGGTCAGGCTGTGTGCGCCTTCACCCAGCGCCGTGGTCGGCGTGAACGTCCAGTTTCCGGACGGGTCTGCCGTCGTGGTGCCCAGCAACGTCGTGCCGTCATAAACGCTCACCGTGCTACCTGCCTCTGCCGTGCCAGCAAGAGTAGGTGTTGCGTCATCCGTACTGCCGCCTGAAACGATCGCGCCAACAACCGAGCCCACGTCGTCCGTCACGGTGCCGATGATCGGTACGGCCGGTGCCGTCGTATCGCCCGACACCGTCACCGAAGCAGACGGACCCGTATTGCCTGCCGCATCGGTGACCGTCACGCCAATCACCGTGCCGACCGGCAGCGGGGTCGACGGCGTATACGTCCATGCGCCGCTCGGGTCGGCCGTCACGGTTGCATCCGGCGTGCCGTCGCCATTCGTATCGATGTTGACCGTTGCGCCCGCTTCGGCTGTACCCGACAGCGATGTACCGTCCGTCGCATTCACCGTCGGCAATGCAGGAGCCGTCGTATCGATCGTCAGGTTGAATGCCGCACTCGGCGCACTCACGTTGCCTGCCGTATCCGTTGCAGTCACCGTGATTGCGTGTGCGCCCTCTCCCAAACCCGTGCTCGGCGTGAACGTCCAGTTTCCAGACGGATCTGCCGTCGTGGTACCCAGCAGCGTCGTGCCGTCGTACACATTGATCGTGCTACCTGCTTCCGCAGTACCGCTCAATGTCGGCGTTGCATCATCAGTAGCACCACCAGAAGTGATCGCGCCAACAACGGAACCCACGTCGTCCGTGACGCTAACAACGACCGGTGCGGCAGGCGCCGTCGTATCCCCCGACACCGTTACCGAAGCAGACGGCCCCGTATTGCCTGCCGCATCGGTGACCGTCACACCGATCACCGTGCCGATCGGCAGCGGGGTCGAGGGGGTGTACGTCCACGCGCCGCTCGGATCGGCCGTCACAGTGGCGTCCGGCGTACCGTCGCCGTTCGTATCGATGTTGACCGTTGCACCCGCTTCCGCCGTGCCCGACAGCGACGTACCGTCCGTCGCGTTCACCGTCGGCAATGCAGGCGCCGTCGTATCGATCGTCAGGTCGAATGCTGCGCTCGGCGCACTCACGTTGCCTGCCGTATCCGTTGCAGTCACCGTGATTGCGTGTGCGCCCTCTCCCAAACCAGTAGTCGGTGTGAATGTCCAGTTTCCGGACGGGTCTGCCGTCGTGGTGCCCAGCAGCGTCGTGCCGTCATAAACGCTCACCGTGCTACCTGCCTCTGCCGTGCCACCAAGAGTAGGTGTTGCGTCATCCGTACTGCCGCCTGAAACGATCGCGCCAACAACCGAGCCCACATCGTCCGTCACGGTGCCGATGATCGGCGCGGCCGGTGCCGTCGTATCGCCCGTCACCGTCACCGAGGCAGACGGACCCGTATTGCCTGCCGCATCGGTGACCGTCACGCCGATCACCGTGCCAACCGGCAGTGGGGTCGATGGCGTATACGTCCACGCGCCACTCGGGTCCGCCGTCACGGTTGCATCCGGTGTACCGTCGCCGTTCGTGTCGATGTTGACCGTTGCGCCCGCTTCGGCTGTACCCGACAGCGATGTACCGTCCGTCGCGTTCACCGTCGGCAATGCAGGAGCCGTCGTATCGATCGTCAGGTCGAATGCCGCGCTCGGCACACTCACGTTGCCTGCCGTGTCCGTTGCAGTCACCGTGATTGCGTGTGCGCCCTCTCCCAAACCAGTAGTCGGCGTGAACGTCCAGTTTCCGGACGGGTCTGCCGTCGTCGTGCCCAGTAGCGTCGTGCCGTCGTACACATTGATCGTGCTACCCGCTTCCGCAGTACCGCTCAATGTCGGCGTTGCATCATCAGTAGCACCACCAGAGACGATCGCACCAACAATGGAGCCTACGTCATCCGTCACGGTGCCGATGATCGGTGCGGCCGGTGCCGTCGTATCGCCCGTCACCGTCACCGAAGCAGACGGACCCGTATTGCCTGCCGCATCGGTGACCGTCACGCCGATCACCGTGCCAACCGGCAGTGGGGTTGATGGCGTATACGTCCACGCGCCACTCGGGTCCGCCGTCACGGTTGCATCCGGTGTACCGTCGCCATTCGTGTCGATGTTGACCGTTGCGCCCGCTTCGGCCGTACCCGACAGCGATGTACCGTCCGTCGCGTTCACCGTCGGCAATGCAGG